>JADJJE010000020.1 GCA_016706685.1 Sandaracinaceae bacterium
CGGTGGCCATCCCAAAGCGTAGGAATCTGACCGGCAGCCGGTTTCCTGACGACGTGCGCGAGTCGGCCTAGGCTCGGAGGACCTCAAATACATCGGGCCCGGAGTTACAGCTCCGAGCCCGTTGCGCGTCAGCGCCACTGGTAAAGCCAGGGGCATGGGCTGAGCGCGCAGCCGATGAGTCCCACGGTCTCAGCGGATGGGCAAGTTCATGCCGTGCCGGCCCAGCAGATCCCCGAATCCCAGCGTCTCTTCACATGTGGTGGCCCCCGCTGCGGGAAGCTGGTGACGCTGTGCTCGGGGTGTGACCGAGGGCAGGTCTGCTGCAGCCCGGGGTGCCTGCGTGCACGACGTTCTCAGCAGCTCCGCGATGGTCGTCGTCGCCATCAGCGGAGCGAAGAGGGCGTCTGGACCACCGTGATCGGCAGCGTCGCTACCGGGTCGAGCGACGGCGCGTGACGGAACAACGTGTCGGGAAGTTGCCCCTCGCGTCGATGGTGCCGCTCGCGCGAGTGCGCTCGATGAGCAAAGGTGCTCACCGCTGCGACGCGCGAGGAGCAAAGCGATGAATCGATGTTGTTTGAAGGTGTCTCCGCAACTGGAGCACTCGATTCGACCGTGTCCCGAGCCGCTTCCGGAGGCTCGCTGTCTGATGGAGGCGGTTGCGCTCTGGGTGGGTCTTCGGACCACGCTGTCATCGCTGTGGACGAGCGGTACGCCATCTACGCGAGGGTTTCTGGGGTGCCGTGGCGGTCGACCACGAGGGCAGTCGGTACGGCCTCGGGGGATCTCCTCGACGAGAGCTGGCGTGACGGTGTCGATGCGAGGTTGTCGCTCGGCGGCGTGACATCGGGAGGTGGCCAGTGACGATCGGGCTGAGCGGCGTGCTCGGATCCGTCGGCTGTTCTTCGCCGAGCACTGGAAGGTCGGCACCATCTCCGAGGCGCTCGATGTGCATGCCGATACCGTCAAGCGTGCCATCGACAGCCAGCGCTTCGTCTCGGATGGACAGCGTATTCGCGCGAGTCTCCTCGACACGTTCAAGCCCTTCATCGTCACGACGCTCGAGCAGCATCCCCGGCTCCGGTCGACACGCCTGTTCGATATGGTGAAGGCCCGTGGCTACGCGGGCAGCTGCCGACAGCTTCGCCGCTACGTGGCGACGATTCAGCCGGCGAGACCCAGCGAGGCCTACCTCCTGCTCACGACGATGCCGGGTGAGCAGGGGCAGATGGACTGGGGAGCTTCAGGGTCGTCGATGTCCCAGGTGGCCAGCGTCGCCTCTCGCTCTTCGTGCTCGTGCTCAGCCACAGCCGCGGCATGGTTGCACGCTTCTCGCTCGACCAACGCATGGACACGTTCCTGCATTGCCATCGCCTCGCGTTCGAGAAGTTCGGCGGAGCCCCGCGTCAGATCCTGTACGACAACCTCAAGAGCGTGGTGCTCGAGCGCGTCGGTGAGCACGTGCGCTTCCACCCATCCGTTCTCGAGTTCGCGAGCCACTACCACTTCGTCCCACGCCCGTGCGCGCCCTACCGTCCCAACGAGAAGGGCATCGTCGAGCGCATGATCCAGTACGTCCGCGGCAGCTTCTTCGAGGGCCGTTCCTTCACGGATGTCGATGACCTCAATGAGCAGCTCGACGCCTGGGTTGAGCAGTGCGCCCACCAGCGCGCACATCCGAACGAGGAGCGGCGCACTGTCGGGCGCGCTGCTCGAGGCCGAGCGGGAGCGGCTGTTGCCGCTCCCGGCCCATGCGCCGAGCACTCATCGAATGGAGGCATTGCGCAGCGGCAAGCTGCCCTACCTGCGCTTCGACACGAACGACTACTCCATCCGCACACACTCGCCCGCAAGCCGCTGACGCTCTTGGCGGACGACGCCACGGTGCGCGTCGCGCACGGCGAGGAGCTCGTCGCCAGCGCACGTTCGCAGCTACGCGAAGCGCCAGGTCATCGAGGACTTGGCGCACATCGACCCGCTCGTGGCGGAGAAGAAGCGCGCCTGGGAGCTCCGCGGGCGCGACCGTCTGCGCGCCCTCTGCCCCCACGCCAATGCTCTCCTGGAGGTGATTGCGGCGCGGAACGAACCCGTGCGGCAGCGCACGGCGAAGCTCAACCAGCTCCTCGATCTCTACGGCGCGAATGCTCTCGATGCAGCCATCGTGCAGGCGCTCGAGAGCGGCGCTCCAGCCGTTGGATCCGTCGCCTACCTGCTCGACAAGGAGCACCGACGCAGCGGGCGGGTCCCTCCGCAAGCCATCGAGATGTCCAAACACGTCCGCGACAAGGATGTGCTGGTCGTCCGCACGACATGAGCGACTACGACGTGTTGGGACGTCTCGATGACGCCCAGACGGGAGCGGAAGCGTGAGCACCGACCTGCACGCCCGTCTCCGGGGCCTGAACCTGCACGCGCTCGCGGACGACTTCGATGACGTCGCCGCGAACGCCATCAAGAAGCGATGGTCGCCCACCCAGCTGATGGAACACATCGTGACGATCGAGGGAGCAAAGCGCGCTCGCGGCGAAGCCTCGAGCGTCGGCCGCAACTCAGCAAGCTCGGCCACTTCAAGCCCGCCTCTGACTTCGATTGGAAGTGGCCTGACGCATCAACGCCGACGCCGTGCATGCGGCGCTCGACCTCGACTTTCTGCGCGAGGGGAAGAACGTGGTGCTCGTCGGCGCGCAGGGTCTGGGCAAGACCATGCTCGCGAAGAACATCGCGCACGCCGCAGTCATGGGCGGGTACTCCGCCATCTTCATCACGGCCGCCGACCTGCTCCTCGACCTCGCCAGCCAAGAGTCCACGCGCGCCCTCGCGCGGCGGGTGAAGCACTACGCGCGCGTGGCCTGTCTCTGCATCGACGAGATCGGCTACCTCGAATACGAGCAGCGCGCGGCAGACCTGCTCTTCCAGATCGTCTCGAAGCGCTACGAGAGCAAGTCCCTCGTCCTCACCACCAACAAGTCCTTCAGCGAGTGGTCCACCATCTTCCCCGGCGCCGCGTGCTGCAACGGCCTCGTCGACCGCGTCGTCCACCACGCAGACGTGATCCTCATCGAGGGCAAGAGCTACCGCCTACGCGAGTCGACCCAGTCTGAACAGACCTCCGCTGCCAAGAGGACGCCCACCAAGAAGAAGTGACCCAGCGCCTGTGGCCCGCTCGGCGCGGGCCGCAGGCACGACCACGGCGGTGGTCAGATTCCTACGCTCAGACGTGGCCGCCAACAGTTGCGCGCCAACCCATGAGGTTCAAGCAATCCGCGAGGAGATGCGACAGCCCAGGCTCGGTTCAGCGTCGCGTACTCCTTTCGAGCCGTTCTCGATGGTCTTCATCGCGCGCTCTATCGCACCCTCCGTCGCCCCAATGAACTCCGGCTCGGCCTTGGCAAGCAGAAGGTCCTTCAGGTTCGAGTTGTGGCCCTCGAGGAGGCCGAGGAACCGCTCGAGGGAGGTCTGGTCCACCTTGGTCACGCCGCGCCCCCGACGATCGCGTCGGCCTCATTCGCCGCCCACACGACCTCGATGGCCGAAGCCCACTCGCGCCGTCTGTCCGTCGCCTTCGTAAAGCGCTCCCGCACTTCTGCGGCGCTGACGATGCGTGCCGGAGCGCCCAATCGGTCCACGTAGAACCTCTGCAGGCTCGCCGTCTGCGGTCGAGCCAGGCGTTCCACCGCCGCGAGCGCGTCGTCGTCGCCGAGGCCCAGCTTCTCGGCCGCTCGGATCGCGTCGCCGAGCGTGATGCGTCTGCTCTTCTCGAGCAGACCGAAGAGCACAGTACCGAGCCGGTCGCGCACATCCGACGACCGCGCGAGCCGCTCCTCGAGCGGCTGATGTCTGCCAGGCGGCGGGCGCGACGAAGATCGCTTGTCTGTGGCCGACGCCGCGCTGCCCGAGGTCAGGCCGAACACCATGTCGGCGACGAACCGCTTGAACGACTCGTTCTGGACGAACTGCTTGTAGACCTCGGTGTCGTCCTTGAGCAGCTCGAGCATGACCTTCGACAGCGCCTTGTCGTGCTCGATTCGCGCGGTCTGAGGCGTGTTCAGCTTGGCGTTTTGGTAGGCAGGGTCGGCCGCGACCTTGGGGGCGATGTCCTCGCGGAAGCGGCGCGCGACTCGATCGGCGTCCTCGAACAACGTGCTGAACTGCTCGTTGAAGCTCTTGAGGATGTTCGAGAGCCGGTCGAGCTCGGCCTCAGCCTTCCGTCCTCCACCCGCTCCAGGCACCGGCTCGACGACACCCTCGTCGTCGGGCAACTGCAGCTTCTGCAGCGCCTGCTTCTCCACCCGGTAGCTGTCCATGTCGATGGACTCGAGGATGCCCTTCGCCAGGTCCTCTTCCTTCGGCGCAGGAAGCTTCGGGATCAGGAAGTTCAGCAGGATCGACAGCTTCTCCCAGCCCGGGTTCCAGTACGGCAGGATCGACGCGAGAAAGTCGTAGGTGCGGGTGAACGCCTTGGCCTTCCCCCTTGAACTCGACCTGGCCGTCCTCGTCGAGCCGCGCCAGGTACGGCCACGCATGCATCCAGGATCGGGTCGAGCTTGTCGCGGCGGCGCCGCCGAGGAATAGCGCGCTGACGACATCATCGACCTGCTCCGGCGAGTAGACCTGCCAGCCGTCGAGCGATGCCTTCAGGTCGTGGAGCTTGTTGGGGTCCGTCTCTTCGCTGAGGACCGTCGTGCGGTAGTAGTCGGCGAAGGCCTTGGTGATCCCCTCGACGTCGTTCTGGAAGTCGAGCACGAAGACGTCGTGCTTGTCGGGGTGCGCGCGGTTCAGGCGCGAGAGCGTCTGCACCGCCTTGATGCCCGCGAGGCCCTTGTCGACGTACATCGTGTGCAGCAGCGGCTCGTCGTAGCCGGTCTGGAACTTGTCCGCGCAGATCAGGAACCGGTACGGCTCCTCCTGGATCCGGTCCGGCGATCTCCGACGCGGGAAGCCGTTGAGCGCGACTCGGTCACCTTGCCGCCGCCGAAGTCGTGCTCGCCCGAGAACGCGACGATGGCCCGGTAGGGGCTCTTCCGCTCGGCGAGGTAGGCGCGGAAGGCCGCGAAGTACTGGATAGCGCGCTCGATGCCGTTGGTCACCACCATCGCCCGCGCCTGCCCCCTGATCTTCCCAGGGCGATCACCTGTTCGTGGAAGTGGTCGACCATGATCTCGGCCTTCAGCCGGATCGCATGGTCGTGGCTCTCGACGTAGCGGCGCAGCTTCTTCTGGGCCTTCTTTGTGTCGAACTCCGGGTCGGCCTCGACCTTTTTCACGAGCTTGTAGTAGCTCATGACCGGGGTGTAGTGCTCGAGCACGTCGAGGATGAAGCCCTCCTGGATGGCCTGCTTCATCGTGTAGCTGTGGAACGGGCGGTGCTGGACCTTGCCCTGGGCGTCGGGTAGGAGCGCCTCGCCGAACATCTCCAGGGTCTTGTTCTTGGGCGTGGCAGTGAACGCGAAGTAGCTCGCGTTCTGGAGCATCTTGCGGGCGTCCATGCGGCGCTGAAGCTTGTCCTTGCCCACGTCCTCTGGGTCGTCGGGCCGCCTCGCGCAGGCCGCGCTCATCGCCGAGGCGGTCTTGCCGCTTTGGCTGGAGTGCGCCTCGTCGATGATGATCGCGAAGCGGCGCCCCCGGTGCGTCGCCGATCTCGTCGAGCAGGAACGGGGAACTTCTGCACCGTCCTGATGATGATCTTCTTGCCCGCTCCAGGAACTTCGAGAGCTCGCGCTGATGCCCGACCCGGTGACCGCGCCGACCACGGCGCTCACCTGCGCGAACTGCTTGATGTTCGCCTGGATCTGCTCATCGAGGATGCGCCGATCGGTGACGACGATGATGGAGTCGAAGGCCTCCTTGCCGTCGGCTGCTTCACCGCGATGAGCTGATGTGCGAGCCAGGCGATCGAGTTGGACTTGCCGCTGCCGGCCGAGTGCTGGACGAGGTAGCGCTGCCCCGCGCCGACCTTGCGCGCGTCGGCGAGGAGCCGGCGCACCACGTCGAGCTGGTGGAAGCGCGGGAAGATCTGCTTCCGCTTCTTCTTGCCCGTCCGGCGTCCGTCTCCTCGACGATCTGGGCGTAGTTCTCGAGGATGTCGGTCAGCCGTCGCAGGTGAGGACCCGCTTCCAGAGGTACGCAGTCTTGAGCCCGTTCGGGTTCGGCGGGTTGCCGGCGCCGTCGTTGTAGCCTTTGTTGAACGGGAGGAACCACGAGCCCTTGCCCTTGAGCTCGGTGCAGAACCGCACCTCGCAGTCGTCGACGGCGAAGTGGACGACACACCGGCCGAACGCGAACAGCGGCTCGCGCGGATCCCGGTCCCGCCGGTACTGCTCGACCGCGTCCTCGACCGTCTGCTTCGTGAGGCTGTTCTTCAGCTCGAAGGTCGCGATAGGCAGCCCGTTGATGAACAGGCCCAGATCGAGGGCCCGCCGCGTCTCGTCGCGGCTGTAGGCGAGCTGCCGCGTGACGCTGAACCGGTTCTGGGCGTAGCGCTCGGCGGCCTTGGCGTTGCCTGGTGAGGGGGTGCCGTAGAAGAGATCGACGTGCACGGGGCCGTGGTCGACGCCCTTGCGCAGGACATCGATGACGCCACGCTTGCCGACCTCTTTCTCGAGGCGGGCGAGGAACTGGCGGCGCGTCGGCGTGTCGTTCTCGAGCGAGAGCTTGTCGACGAGCTCGGGTTGCGTGGCCATCACGAAGCCACGGAGCTGGACGAGGTCGACGCAAGCACCACGGTCGTAGTGCTTCGGGTCGCCGAGGATCCAGCCGGTACCACCGGCGACCGGCGTCGAAGTCTCGTTCGCCACGTAGGGCGGCGAGAGCAGGTCGATCCGACCGGTCATCGAACGAACGATGTGGCCTTCGAGGCCCTTCTCAGAGGTGTCCGTGGTCATGCTGCCTCGCCGTCGTCGATGTCGGTCGCGCCGTCGTCGGAACCTTCCGACAGCGCGGGGTCGGGTTCGATATCGGGCAGCGAGGACGCCGCCGCGCGCACGTCGACCTGACCCGTCACGACGTCGGAGATGAGACGTGTGCGATACTCTGCCAGCAACCGGATTTCCCGACGCGCCTTCTCAACGCCGGTGGTGAGTCCGGAAGTGCTGCGGTCGATGTGCTCGGCGATCGCGCGTTGGACTTCCACTGGCGGGAGCGGCAGATCTACCAACCGGAAGTTGTCGAAATTCAGATCCTGTCCGTCACGGATGAAGTTTGCCGTCGCCTGCAACGCACGAATGTAGGACGTCGCCTTAAAGAGGTAGGCGAAGTACCCCGTGTCTACCGGAAGGCGCGGCCGCAGGACGACGTACGACGAACGGATGCAGCCGGAAACCCACGCGCGCTCCAAGCCGCCCTGGAAGCTCCTCATGCTGATGACGAAGTCGTCGCGCTCGACGTGACGTCGCTTCTCAAGATGCATCGAGATCTTCACGACGCGACGCCCAACGCGGCGCTCGAACTCTGCCTGGTGAATGACCCCGTATGCCTGCGTGGCCGACAACTGTTCGTCCCCGTCGCGTGCCAGCTCATTGCGAGACTCGAAGAGCTGCCCACTCGGCATCATCTTCCACCCAGATGGAATATCGCAGAGCCAAGGAATGCGGCCACGGCGCCTTCGTGACGGTCTTTTCTGTCGGTCCCCGGTCCAGTGGAAGTGCCGCCGTGTGAACCTATAGCCGCCGGGGTCACCTGAGATGGAACGATCACCTGCTTCTGCTCGCTAAGCAGCGAGATGAGCTTCTTCTTCGCACGGATGAACTGGTTGGAGGGGAGGGTCGGCGGGGCGGGGGAACGAGACACACCCGCGCTGCCCCTCGGGTGGCGGGAGCAGGACCGGGATCTCGCGCATCCGATCAATGGACAGGTCCCATTGACCCACACGAACGCCATCCGGGAAGCTGGGGCGAAAGGGAAGCCGCACGTAGGGGGCGGCTTTTTGTGCGCCTGCCCGAACAAAGGGGGGGTGGCTGGTCAGAAGGAGTAGCGGAAGTATCCGGACTTGAGTGGCGTCACGTGAATCGATGGGCTTCCGATCACGATTCGTGATGGAGGCGTCGCGGCTGTGCTCCTGCGCCCGAGACGACGACGCCCGCCAGGTTCCTGGCGGGCGTCTTGAGTCAGAAGATATCAGCGTCTGGGTCGGCGCACGGAGGCGGGATGGCGAGCTGCACCACGTAGTCGAGGTAGGCGTGGGTGGCCCTCGAGGAGCGCGCGAGGGCGGCTCGCAGGTGGCGCGCGAGGCGCACCTCGGTGGAGGGGCAGCCCTCGACGCGTTCAAGTGCGTGGACGACCACGAGGGCGGCCTCGGCGGCGTTGACCACGGCCAGCAGAGCGACGAGAGGAGCGGCCTCTGGGGCGTAGTGGATCACGCGAGGGTCGAGGGGATTCACCGCTTGCGGCCCCCTGCTCGTGCGGGAGTCGGAGTGGCGAACACCTCGAGGAAGAGCTTCTCGTCGAGCCTCGGGAGGTCGCGTTCTGCGGCAACGGTGATCAGCTCGTCGGCGAGATTCATGAGCACGCGGTAGTTGCCCGCGGCGTGCTCGGCGAGCGTGGTGCGCAGCTCCGTGGTCATGAGCTGGGGCGCCCCGGCGGCGTCGAGCAGGTGGTCAAGGCAGGCGGCGAGTTCATCACGACCAGCGGGCTCGAGCTTGAGTCGCCGACGGATCCTGGAGCCGAGGGGAAGCAGGTCGGGGGCGCGGAAGCGGTCAGGAAGACGGCCATCGCCGGCGAAGACGACACAGAGGAGGGAGCGCGCATCGAGGCTCTTGCTGGAGAGCAGACGCAGCTCGGTGAAGACGCCGGAGATCATCTCCTGGGCCTCGTCGACGATCAGGACGGGCCGAGTGAGGGTGGTGGCGATGTGCTCGCTCCACTTCTCGCGCAGCGTCTTGAATCCGGCCCACCGGTTGTGACCATGCAGGCTCACCCCGAAGATGTCGCCGAGCTCGCGATAGAAGTCGGAGGCGCGTCCGATAGGGCGCTCGATGGTACCGACGATGAGGTCTTGGCGGCGGCGGAGCCGCTCTTCGAGGACACGCAGAGCGATGGACTTGCCGGAGCCCGGGTCTCCGGTGACCATGGCGAATCCCCCATCTGTCAGGCTGAATTCGACACGCCGACAGAAGGCATCGACGGCCGGCGAGACGAAGAGCGCGTCGGTGGGGATGTCTGCGCGGAAGGGATGGAACTTGAGGCCATAGAGGGCTTGGAGCTTAGGATTCATGGGTCTCTTCGGGGGTGGTGTCGGTGGGCTTCGGCTCGTCGGTGGACTCGGCGAGCGGGACATAGGCGGGCGGGGAGGCCGGTGGCGGCGTAGTCCTCCATCAGCGTGTCGAGGAGCGGCGCGACGCCGACGTACGCGTCGTCGACGACCCCCGGCGGAGAGACGGGCTCGACGACACGGCGGGCGCCGCTGGCGTTCGCGGTCTTGTCGAGCGGCAGCAGGGTTGCGAGGTGGGTGCCGTGGCGCTCGTCGACGAGATCCGCCGCCGACAGGTCCCAGCGCGCGTAGCGCACGACCGGACGGAGCAGCACGCGGTAGCGAGACGGAATCTCGAAGCGTACTCCCGCCACCGTGATGGTCCCGTCGCTGCGCCGTTGCGTGCGCTGCACTTCCATGCGGAAGGCCCGGCGCAGCTTGTCGCTGGACCACGATGGCCGGTTCGCGGATGGGCCTTGCAGCATGCGCTCGAGCGGCGTCATGCCGAGCTCGCTGTGCACCTCGCGGTGGTACTCGAGCTCGACCCACGCCTGCGTCGCCTGGTTCAGGAAGGCGAGCGTCAGCTCGCGCTTGCCCTCGAGCATGGGCATCAAGCGCCCCTCGACGCGGCCCCAGAAGGACTCCTGCTTGCCGTTCTGCTCGGGGCAGTACGGGAGCGTGGTGGGATGGACAATGCCGAGGCGCTCGAGCCCCTCTTCCACCTCATGGGCTTGCATCGACTGGCCATTGTCGGTGAGCAGCGCGCGCGGCATGCCGCGCTTCTGAAGAGCCTGCTGCAGCCCGTGCACGAACGCCTCGGCGCTCTCCTCGCGGTACCACTGCAGGTGGCACGCGATGCGTGATGCGTCATCGAGGAAGCCGAGCAGCACGACCTGGGAGTACGTCCCGTCCGGCTCGACCACGCGGCGCGAGCCCACGTGGAAGTCGGCGTGCCAGAGTGTGTGCACGTGGCCGACTTCAAAGCTGCGCCGCTCGCGCGCCTCGAACACAGGCTCCTCCGCGGGCTGCCCTCGGCGGCGTCGAGGCTTGCGCACCTTGAGGAGCCCGCGGTGCTTCATGAAGCGCCGCACCGTCGCCACGCTCGGCACCGTGCCCAGCTCGGGCTGCTTCTTCGCGAGCGCCACGAGGTTGTCGTAGTGCAGCTGGTAGCTCCAGCTCGGGTGCGCGCGGTGCTGCTTGATGAGCTCGTCCGCCACCGCAGCCGACATCGCCGGGTGCGTCCCCGCGTGCGCGTGGACCTTGCGCGCGAGCTTGCCCACCGGATCATCCGCCGCGTTGCGCGCCGTGTAGAACCAACGCTCGATGGTCGAGCGCGAGAACTGCACCCGCACGCCCGGCTTGGTGGGGTGCTCGTAGCTGCGCGCCGCCAACTCATCGAGCGCCTGCACCAGCGCGCCGGGCTCGGGGGGTTCCACGAAGAGTGGGCCCACCAGCTGAAAGCGAAAGCGAGCCCATCGCACACTCGCTGACGCGTGCGTCTTGTCCGACATGATCTGTACCTCCGTCGCGAACGAGCCCGCGTGGTGACCGCTGGCTCAATCAGGTAGGACCATAATCAGGCTTGTTTCATGGGGCCATCGCCATCCACTGCGCGGCTCACCTCCCCATCGCGACTCGTGACGCTTCGGGCGCGACCGACTTCGTCGTCAGCGGGGAGACCAGACGGAGTAGCCCCACCGCGCGTTCGCTCAGCGACCCCATGAAGTGGTCGAGCAGCGACGCCGCGGCGTCGACGACATCGAGGGGCTCGGCGAAGCGACCCGCCATCTCCGCGAACCACGGTGTCGCGAAGAACTCCACGGCCCACCAGCGCCGGTACCGCCGGCGGGTCGCCCACGACGGGGCGTCGCGGGTCACTGCGATGGCCGGCGGCGAACCAGTGTCCGCCGCGCGCCCAGTACTCACGAGCAACATGGCCAGCGCCACGTAGACCTTTCGGCCCAGGAACCGCACCGACGGTGGTGTCGCCCGGTGGCGGCACCCATCCCGGGAGCAGCACAGCGAGAACCGGATCTCGTACGCCCCCGCGGTCTCCCCCTCCGCGCTGAGCCCGCGCACCTTGCGGGGGTAGTTCGCGACGTCGAGCCGTGCGCCGCAGTGGGTGCAGCCCGACACCCGCACACGCTCTGCCGCTCGCTCGTCGAGCGCCAGCAGCACCCCATGCACCTTGAACAGCAGCTCCACTTCATGCGACATCCGGCCATCTCCCTGACTACGAGGTTGTGGAGATGGACCCTCTCGGATGCCTGCCAATAGTGGCGAGTTTTCTGAGGGGGTTTCTTATGCGCCCATCGCTATTCGTGACCCGCTTCGGCGATCCCGCCCTCGAACTACGTGCTCGCCGCTCGATCGAGGAAGGTGATCCCGTTCAGATCGAGAAACCTGGGCGGCAAGCAGCCCGCCCGCTTGTTGCCGTCGATGAAGGGTAGTTCGAGACGATGAAACAGATAGGCCCCCGCCATCGCGAAGAGGCCCTCGTGCGTAGGCGCCACCCGAACGAAGCCTGAGGCTGGGCCAAGGCCGACTCCAGGAGTCCACGATCACGCAGGCCCGCGCCGCCTCCGAAGCGGGCAGGCTGAGCCTGGTGCAGCGCAGGCACCACCTCGACCGCGAGGAACTCGATCTACGACAGAAGCGTCGCTCACTTCGCGAGCTTCCGATACGCCTCCTCGTGCGCGTCCAGGAGCCGGTCGCAGCGGCGGCGCGCGGTCCATCAAGGGCGCCTTCCTCACCGGGCGGATGATGAGCGCCTCGCCGTCAGTCATGACCTCGAGCGGAGTGTCATGTTGATGTCCAGCAGCTCAGAATCGGGCGCTCGATGATGAGGCCTAGGCTGTTGCCGACCGCGGAGAGCTTCTTGACCATCATGGGTGCCTCGTTCTTACGTACGTAACACGCTGAGTGTAACGCCACGGCGCGCGCCAGCGCCTCAGCTGCCGACGGTCGAGCCTCGACCACCCGACCGACCAGCGCTCGGTCAAGAGGGTCGGGGACGCACAGCGGCCAATGTGCTCGCGGACCAGCGACCGCGCTGATGCGTGGAATGATCATTGCGCCGGGGGCTATCGGCGCGAGAGCCATGCGTCGTCAGCGACGTAGGACTCCGAGATCGCCGAGGTGATTCTCGACGACGTCGCCAGACGATGCGGGGTCGACCACTTCGTAGCCGTGGACGACGACGTTCCTGAAGCCCGCCATCCGCGCCATCTCCGGTGGCCGGGTGGGCGCAACTACACCGTGCTCGGCGCAACGAACGCATCGCTGTTCGAGCGGGCTCGCCGAGACCCTCTTCCGGATCAGGTGGAACGCCACGTCGAGCGCCGCCTGGATCGCCAGCTGGAAGGTGTGCACCACGGCGCTCCTCGCGCAGGTCGGTGGAGATCCGTGTCGGGTCCGCCATCGTGCGGAGCTCGTGCAAGCAGCGCAGAACGAAGGCGAGCTTCTTCTGGACGAGCGCGACGTCGGTCATGACGCGACCCGACGCGCGCGGCGCAGCGCGGCCTCGCGGATGCTCGCCAGTCTCGGCACGAGGTCGAAGTACTCGTGCCGCTTGCGGTACCTCGAACGCGATGCGGCGCGGGCGAGGTCGCGGTCCAGCACCAGCACCCCGTCCACAGCACGCGATGGACGGGCTCCACGTCGGCATCGTCGGTGACGGCGAGATCACCTCCCGGCCGACCCGCGCTCTGGGTAGGCGCGAGCTCCGGTCGGGAGATCCTCGGGGGTCCCGGACGCGGGCTTACCGCGCAGCACGGCGATGTCCCGCGTCGCTGTCCGGTCGCGCGCTCCCCCGCGCCACGCTCCCGAGGACCCAGGCCGCGACCACGTCGCCCCGCTCCACGACGGCTCTCCCGGACGGCGGCGTCGATCGAAGGGTTCATCCGGGACAACCATACCACGTGGAACCCAGGCGGAGCCACAAGGAGACCATCGCGCGGAAACTGGGCAATACGTGTCCGGGTGCGCCGACACAGGTGGTGACCAACGCCGGCGACGCCGCCGTCACGATCGCGTGTGCCTGAGAGAGGACCAGCAGGTCGATGGTCAGAGCCAAACCACTGGGCGCGGGTGGAAACCGGGCTCGACGGTGCTGCCTTCGCGTTCCCGTTCCTGGGCGGTTGGTGCTGCTCGGATCGGACCCAGCGGCGGTCGACTTCCACGACGCGCTCGGCCCCCTGCCCTGCGCGCCAGCGGACTGGGGGCGACACCGGGAATGAGCTGGCGGTGATCCCCGCCACAGTTTGTGCCACGATGACCACAATGGCTGCCACGCTCGAGGTTGACACCATGCCGAAGAGGCTGACCCGCGAGAGAAGCGAAAATGCCTTTCTCCAGACGTTCGGGGCGGGCCGCGCCGCAGCCGATCACGGTGGCGTGCTCGTGGGTGGCGTGCCGGTGGCGTCGAAGATCGAGCCGCCCGCACGCTGGCCGAAGGCGGCGGCCAAGCTCGAGCGCACGGCACCGGCAAGACTCGCTGACGGACGACCAGCGCTGCTGGCGCGGATTCCGGGCTTGCTCACCCCTAGCCGGGAGGGGGCGACCATCGGCTCGTGCAGCTCCGGAAGCGCCCGTGTGAGTCGTCGTCGGCCAAGATGGCCGTCCCCCGACGCGCGTCGCTGGGTCGGCTCGGGCATGCTCATCGCCACCATGATGCTCGCCGCGTCCTGCGACCGCGCCATCGACGGGGCCACGCTCACCCGCGAGACCGAAGAAGCCCAGCAGGCCGAAGCCGCCGCACGGGAGCGCTTCCGGGACCGGCGACGAGCGCACCGCGTGGACGCTCCACGGTCACCGGGCGCGTCCCCTCCACCACGGTGCTCCCCTTCCGCGAGGTGGAGCGGCTCGCCGCCACCGAGAGTACCTCGCGAAGCCCACCAACGAAGACGCGGACCCGCCGCCGGCGCGCTTCCGTGGGGCCCGGCTGGTGGGGCTGATGGCACAGGCGGAAGCGCCGGCGGATGCCGCGGAGGTCACGCTGGTGGCGAACGATGGCTTCAGAGCCACGTTCGCGGCGCCGGACCTGCGCACCTACCCGTTGATGCTCTCCATCCGGCAGGACAGCGTGCCCATCACGCGCAGTCGCGGCGGGCCGCTGCTCTCCACGGTGCCGAACTTCACCGGGCCGGCGATCGAGGGCGGTACAACCTCGTGGTGGGTGTTCTACGTGACGCACCTGGTGGTGGACACCGCCGAGGTCGCGCTGCGCATCGGGGACTGCACGCTCGGTCGGACGCAGCTGGCCGCGCTGCCCCAGCCGAGGTCACGGTGCGCCACGGCTTCCGCGTGGGCTGGCCCAGCGGGCCCAGGCGACCGCGTGCGCGTGCGCGTGATGGCGCCGGTGCCGGACGGGGACGGTCACGCCGTGCGGCTCGACGCCCGGTCCATCGCGGACACCAACGTGCTGCTCGGGCTGCGCTTCGGAGCCGACGACCAGCCCATCCCGGCGCGGCTCGGTGGCCCGGTGGTGCTGGTCTTCCCGCCCGGCGTGGGCGGGCCGAGCCAGAACGCAGAGTGGCCCGCACGTTCGCACGTGGCCTCGACGTGGAACGCGGGGGCGCACCATGAGACACGAGACCCGGCCGTTCCACTCCATCGCCGCGCGCCTCTCGCTCACCACCACGGCGCTCGTGGCGGGCGTGCTCGTGGCGGTGGTGGCCGTGGACCACCAGCCAGCAGCGGGCCATCCGCGACGCCACGCAGCACGAGGCCGCTCCATCGCCACCAGCCTCGCGGCGGCGTAGCTGGAGACGCACCTGCTGCGCGACGTGACGTTCGAGGGGGAGACGCGCGCGCGCCGTGGTGACCGCATCGTGGAGGTGGCGGCCGACATCCGCGCCTTCGAGGGGACCGAGAGCTTCGGGGTGCTGCGCGTGGGCATCTCCACCGCGCGCATCGAGCGCGTGCTGGCCGACACCGCCAAGGACGTGGTGCTCATCGCCGCGGGCTTCCTGGTGCTGGGTCTGCTCCGGGTCGCTGTTCGTGGCGCAGCGCATCGCGAGCCGGTCCGCTCGCTCGAGCGCAGCGCCTCGCGCATGGCCGAGGAGCCTCGCCCCATCGCGCGAACGTGCAGCGCACCGACGAGATCGGGGCGCTCGCCGCCACCTTCAACGACATGGCCGGCACGCTCGAGGCCAGCTTCGGGCGGCTCGAGGCCACGCTCACGTCGTTCGAGCGCTTCGTGCCGCGCAAGTTCCTGGGCGTGGTGGCGCCCGACGGCATCGAGAAGATCCGCGTGGGCGAGCGGGCCACGCGCACCATCGCCATCCTGTTCCAGCGACATCCGCGGCTACACGTCGCTCTCCGGAGGCCATGAGCGCCGGGCAGATGTCCAAGCTGCTCAACGACTACCTCGCGCGCATAGGCGCCGAGATCGATCCGCGCGGCGGTTTCATCGACAAGTACATCGGCGACGCGATCATGGCGCTCTTCGACGAGGAGCACACGGACGAGGCGCTGCTCGCCTGCCTCGCCATGCGCCGCTCGCTGGCCGAGTGGAACGTGGAGCGGAAGGCGCGTGGCGAGCCGCCCATCGACACCGGCATCGGCCTGCACCGCGGCGAGGTGATCATGGGCACCGTGGGCTACCGCAGCGCATCGACTCCACGGTCATCGGCGACGCGGTGGACCTGGCCTCGCGCATCGAGGGCATGACCAAGATACGGCTGCGCCATCCTCGTGACCGACGAAGTGAAGGACGCGCTCCTGCACCGGAGCGCTTCAAGATCACGCTGGTGGACGCAGCGGTGAAGGTGAAGGGCAAAGGACATCGCCGTGGCGCTCTACTCGGTGGAGGAGCCCGCGAACGTGCCGAGGCCGGAGCTCGGCTGAGTCGCCGCTCGTGACGGTTGGCAAGGAGGGCAGTCGGTCCCTACACTCGAAGGATGCAGCCCATGCTGATCCACGTTCCGACGCTCGCTGAAGAGGTAGCGCCGTATCGGGCGCTCTCCGACGAGCAGCTCGCGGCAATGCTTAAAGCGGTGTGTCGAGCGGGGCGCGAATGGCGCTGGCTCGTCCTGATGCGGCCGCCGTCCTCGCCTATCAGTGACCCCGTGTCGCCCGAGACGGGAGGCCGCGCTGGCTCAGCTCATCCGCGAGTTCCGGCGCTCCATGAGCATGCCGGTCGCCCCAGTCGACCCACTCCGATGCGGCGTTGCACCTCGGCGATCACGCCCGAGTGCCGCGGGTGTCTCGTATGCCATCGGTGGCGCGCTGGCGTACGGCTGGTGGGCGGTCCCCCGCGCGACGATGGATGTCGACATCAACCTGTTCGTCGAAGACCAGCTGCTCGACGCGGCGCTCGACGCACTCTCGGCGGCGGGAGTCGAGTTCGTGCGCCCCGCAGCTCGCGCAGAGCACGAAGCACGCGGGATGTTCACCGCCATGCTCAGGCCGTTCCGAATCGATGTGTTTACGCCGGGCATTCCGTTCTCGATGGAGGCCGCACGCACCAAGGTCCTCATCCACATCGAGGGTCGCCCACTGTAAGGTGCTCTCGGCCGAGGCCATCTGCGTGTTCAAGATGCTGTTCTTTCCGCCCCAAGGACCTGGCGGACCTCGAGCGTTTGGTCTCGCTTCGCGCGGACCTCGACGGCGCCTATGTTCCGGAAGTGGCTGGTGGACATGATGGGTGAGGACGACGTGGGCGTGCAGCGCTGGGACGAAGTCCTCGGCAGCTGAGCGTCGCGCCGCTCAGTCCGTGGCCTTGGCCCGCAGCGCCCCGGCCTTGTCGCGCAGCCCGGCGTTCGCGAACAGCCGCGCGGCCAACGTCCACGGGCGCCTGGCCCTCTCAAGTCGCCGGCCTGCTGCGACAAGTCGCCGGCCAGCTCCACCGCCTCGATCACCGCGCGGTCCAGCACGGCCTCGTCGTTCACCCGTGCGCTCAATCGGCCCTCGTGCTCCGCCCAGCTGGCGCGGTCTTTGGCCACCACGGCGCACGGCAGACTCAAGGCGTGCAGCGCGGCCAGCGCGCCCACCTGGCCAGCACGTCGACCCTGCGCCCGCCACCTCGAGCTCGCGCAGGGGCTTCGTCGTAGCGGGCCTCGCGGATGAGCACCAGGCACAAGCCGCCCACGATGGTGGCCTCCAGCTGGGCTGCGCCCTGGCTCTGGCTGATGCCCGGGGCGCGGCGGTAGTGAGCCTCGGCCTCGGCCAGTGCCCGGCACGGCGGTCCAGGTCGGCCAGGTTGTTGAGGGTGGAGGCCACGCCAAAGAGGTCGCCCACGCGCTCGAAGAGGGCCAGCGCTTCTTCCAGGTGGCCGGCGCTGGCGGTGGGGTCGTGGGGCGACGAAAGCCCAGGCCCGCCAAGCTCGCCGCGGCCCCGTGCATGTCGTCATATGCGCGGCAGGTCTCGAGCGCGGTGAGGTATGCCCCGAAGGCCAGCGGGTGGTCTCCCCGCAGGGTGGCCGGGAAGCCGAGGCCCCACATGGCGCGCGCGGACTCCACGCGGCGGCCCAGGAGGTCAGAAGTCCTGCGCCGACTCGAAGAGCAGCGGCTCGGCGGCGTCCAGCTGGCCCAGGTGCACGTCCGGGTAGCCCGCGCAGGTAGCGCGCGTGCGCCAGCTGGAAGGGCTGGTTAGCGAGCACGGCCGGGTCCAGCGCTTCGTCCGCCAGGCGTGACGCGCGGGTGGGGGCGCCCTGCTTCCACGCAGCCTCGGTGCGCATGAGCAGGTTGTCCACCCACTCCACGTGCTGAGGGTCGGCCTCGATGTCGATCAGCGTGCGCGAGTGGGTCCAGCAGCTGGAGCCGAGCGCTCGATCTCACCGCGCGCTTGCGGCGCACGTCGGCGGCGATGCGCAGCGGGGCCACGGCCTCGCGCAAGCGGTTGGCCGCGCGCAGGTGCATGGCCAGGCGCTCGGCCACGTCCACCTCGCCGTCGGTGAGCTCGGGGCGCAGCCACGTCGGCCACCGCGCCGTGCAATTGCGGCCGCACGTCACGCTCGCGCGCGCTCTGCGCTCAAGGCCTCGCGCAACATGCCGTGCACGAAGCACACCTTGCTACCATGGTGTGGTCAGGCGGGTCCTCCAGCTCCACGAGCTGCGCGCGCAACATCTCGCTCAGGAAGTCCTTGGGCACGGCCGGGCGCAGCACCAGGCACGCGCTGCCGCCACTCGTCCACGGGCACTACGCGCCCGAAGGTGGCGGCCAACTCGAGCGCCACGCGGCCGTCCTCGATGCCCTCCACGGCGCGCGCCACGCGCTGCCTCACACGCTGAAGAGGTCGTCGGGCAAGTCGGCGCTGGCCCCCTCCGCGCAGGGCGAAGCCGCGCTTGCTCAGCTCAGCACGCCGCGCTGCACCCAGTCGCCGATCAGCTGCGTGGCAAACGGCGGGTTGCCGGCCGTGCGCCGCGCGATGCTGGCCGCCAGCTCGCTCTCGAAGCGCAGCAGACTGGCCACCAGCGTGAGGTGCTCAGGTGGGTCCAGCGGGCCCACGCGGATCACGGTGACGTCGGAGCGTGCCTCCATGAGCTCCAGCTGCGCGCGCTCGGCCGGCCGCTCGGCGATGGCCTCTTCCTGCACCGTGAGCACGAACTGCAGCGGCAGCGGAGTGGCCGCGTAGTCCAGCACGTACTCCACGAAGTAGGCGTGAGCGCGTCCCACTGCACGTCGTCCGAACGCCACGATCAGCGGCCGCTCCGCGCTGGCGCGCTGCAGCAGCCGCGACAGCGCGAAGCGCGCGGAGAGCTGCACCACGCGCACGGCGTCGGTCTCGTCCGCGCTGCTGGCGGGCGTGGCCAGCGCGGCCAGGCCCTCCCACTCGCGCTCGTCGTCCACGCCCTCGGCGCGAAGCAAACGGCGCACGCGCGCCAGCGTCATCTTGCGGTCGAGCCCGCGTGTGTTGAGGCGCTGCTCGGCCAGGCGCAGGAGCGCGTCACCGGCTTCGCTGTCGGGCTCGTGCTTGGCGCGCAGCACCTCGGCGCTGCCCACCTCGTGCGCGCTCGCACCCACGTGGCCAGGCGCGTCTTGCCGAAGCCGCTGGGCCCCTCCAGCACCAGCACGTGCGGGCGCGCCTCGTGGCGCACGCGCCGCAACGCATCCCACATCTGATCGCGCCACCTGGCGGCACACCAGCGGCACCTCGCGCACACCGAACAGCCCGGGCCCGCTCCCAGCAGCGTGTCCGGAAGCGGCTCCTGCGCGGTCATCCAGCGCTCGGGCGTGGGCGATTGCCTCGCTCGCTCCACAGGCTCTCGTCCGGCTCGAAGGGGATGATGTCGGTGATGACGGTGGGCTGCGAGCGCGCCGACGTGTTCGAGACCTCCTGCACCTGCGTGAGAGCGACACACGCTGGCTGTCGGGGGGTGGCACACGCGGAGGACGCTCGCTGACCGTGCCGTCGTTAGTGATTTCGATGGGCGCCGAGGGCTTCGACTCGGCCTCGCCCAGATGGTCATGGTCTGCGTGGTCACGACCTCGCCGGCTTCCCAGGGCGACGGACCGGGCTCGTCGCTGGGCCGCGGCGGAAGGTCGCTTGCGGGCAACCCCGCCACCAGTTTGTCCAGCGCGTACAGCGCGTCGGCAGCGCAGCGATAGCGAGCCATCGGGTTCTTCGCCAGCAGCCGGCGCGCAGTCTTCGTAGCCATCCGGCACCCAGAAACAGGGCACCAGCGGGAGCAGGATGGAATGCAGGTGCGCCTGCGCGTGCTCGGCCTCCGTGCGCGCATCGAACAGACGGCGCCCGCGGGCCAGCCGATACGCCAGGCAGCCCGGCGCCATAGAGGTCCGGTCCACGGACCGAAGTCGCGCATGGCCCCGCCGGAACTGCTCGGGCGCCATGTAGGCCGGCGTGCCTGCGGCGCGCGTGCGGCCACCCGCGTCGTCCTGCGTGATGACGTGCGCCAGGCCGAAGTCGGTGAGCTTCAGGTCCGGCGGGTAGTTGGGCGCGCGCCGCACCCACGGCACGTTCTCGGGCTTCAAGTCGCGGTGCACGATGCCGCGCGCGTGGGCGTGGGCCAGCGCCGTCAGCAGGCGCGCCAGCACGGCATAGGTGGCGTCCCAGGTGACGGCCGGGTAGGCCGACGCCAGCGTGCCCTCGGCCAGCTCCATGACCAGGAAGGGCTGCCCGCCACCAGGCGCCCGCGCGCTTCGTAAGCCGCAGCGGGTGTGATGACGCCGTGGTCCAGCACCGACACGATGGCGTCGTGATTCAGCCGGGCGACGGCGCGCACCTCACGGCGGAAGGTGGCCAGCGAGCGAGACTCGCGCGCGTTTCGAGCGACAACACCTTCACCGCGACGGGCTAGCCACGCTGCAGGTGCACCCCGCGCCAGACAGCACCCATTCCGCCCTGACCGATTTGGTCTTGGAGATAGAACGCTCCCCAGGCGGACGGGATGCCCCATGGGCCGACGGTATCACGGGCGGGGGCCGCGTGGCGCGCTTCGATGGCCTGCACTTCGGCGTCGATCAGGCGCTGCAGCATGCGTGGGAACGGCCACATGAAGAGGTACGCCGGGCCCGTGAACTGCAGGAGGATGTACGCGTGCAGCGTGGGGTCGGCCGCCGCGCGTGGACCGTACACGTCGGCGTAGGCGCGCAGCGTCTCTTGGTAGGCCCGCCACTCGATCCACGCCCGCCCCATGACCATGCCCACGGGAGACACCGGAAGGCCGTAAGATCAGCGTCATGCCAGCACGCCGCTAGCGCCGGAACTGGCGCGGGTGCACCGCCTCGTGGCGCGGCGTGATGTAGCGCGACTCGTCGCTGCGCGTGTCCCATGACGTGGGCGGGTAGATGGTGCGGCCCAGCACGGTGGTGCAGGTGCTCACGTAGGCCGACTGGCCGCCCAGCGTGAGCCCGCGCAGCAGCTTGTCGATGCGCTGCGACCACGGGTAGTCTTGGCTCTTCACGATGCACAGGCCCGGGAACTCCGCGCGGCTCTTCCCGAGATACGCGTCGGTGCGCGGGCGAGCCGGCCTGCAGGCCGACGGCGGCCGCGGGCTACGGCTTGCGCGCGCCCCGGCCGGTGCTGCGGGCTTTGGCTTCTGCGCGGCGGGCTTGCTGGGTAGCCCCGAGGCTTCTGCGAGGCGCCGTTGTTGTCGAGCTCCACCACCGGCGCGAACAGCATGGCGATGGGCGGCGCGAAAGAGCAGCGGCAGGCTGGTCAGGCGGTGTTCTCCGGGCGAGCCGAAGACACTGAACGACACCTGCGCCGGGACGGGCGCACGGCGGCCCGGTAGAGCGCGGCGCTCACCGCCGGGCGGCGACACGCCTTTGAGCAGGCTCCGAGCCGGGCCTCGTGCAGCCACGGCGGCCGACCCGCGACGATGCCCGCGGTGGCACCCGTGCCCATGGCGATGGGATACCCAGGCAGGTCGGGCGCCACACGCCAGCCCAACCGAAGTGGAAGAAGCACGCGACCAGGTTGCCGAGCGCGAGGCCCTTGAGCAGGCCGAACAGGATGCGTTTCTGCACGCGTCGAGGGTAGCAGCCCGGGGCCCATGGGCAGGCCAATGCTACTCCGGGCCGAATGCGCGGCCGGCCGCGTCGCTGGACCTCGGCGGGGTGGGGGCAGTGCCGGCTGACCGCTCCGCAGCAACGCTCGCGCGCGACCAGCGCCGACCGCGGTCATCACGAAGAGGCCGAGCTGGGGTCAGGTAGCCTTGCTGGCCCCGCGCCTCGGCTTCGTCATGCGCGCGCTGCGCTGCCGCCAGGATGGGCGGGTCGTGGAGAAGCCCGCACGCTAGCCGCGGCCCGTGCGGTAGCGGTCGGTCCAGCGTGGCAGCGCCGGCGCGCGGCTGGTGAAGGGACCCAGGTCCGTGGAGCTCAGCGTGTGGATGAACAGCGGGCGCTGTCACGGCGCTCGCCCTCGGCGTGCCGCAGCATCTGCGCGAACGCCTTGGCCGTGTAGGTGGGGTCGAGCTCGATGTCCTCCGAGAGGGCCAGCTCGCTCGCGCGCGTGGCGGCGTCATCGGGCTGGCCATAGCCGGCGCCGCGGCTCTCGTCGGTGATGACCACCAAGCGCTTCGCGGCCTCGGCCACGCGTGGGAAGCGCGGGTCGCGCGCGTGTAGGTCGTGCACCACGCGCTCGATCAGGCCGTCCACCATGGCGCGCGGAGCTACCGAGGGCGGGGCGTGACTCGCGCGGCGACGATGGGCACGCGCAGGCCCCTGCGGCCAGCCCCACCGCGAACCCACGGCGGTGCCGCCGCTGCGCCGAAGCGCCATGTAAATGGCCTGCGGCTCAAGCGTCTGGCCTGCGTCGATCTGGGCCACCAGCTCGAGGCCCGCGTCCACGTAGCCGAGCGCCCCCGGTGGGAAGTGCCGCCATGCGGGATGAGGTAAGGCCGCCGGCGCGGCAACCCGCAGGCGCGCCATGACGCGCAACAGCTCTGCGGGCGCGAGCGCCGAGTGCCGCACGGGGTGATGGGTAGCCCCGGCGCCGAGGCCCGCCACCAGGTTGCGCTCCGCATGCGAGGTGAGGGGCTGCGGGACCAGCACGCCGTGCACCGCGAAGCCGTGCCGCGCACTGTGAATGGAGGTGGCTAGACATGGTGCCGAGCCGAACGCGCCCACCGTGAGCAGCGTGTCGGCACCCTGGGCCGTGGCCTCGACGATCAAGTAGGCTAGCTTGCGCGCCTTGTTGCCATAATAGTGCTGCGCTGAGAGCGGTCATCGCGCTTCACGATCGAACAGCTCGGTGCTGGTCATGCCGGCTGAACCCGGGAGCGCCGTGACCGGGGTGGAGCAGCAGGCCAGCAGGTCGGCCCGCACCCAGTGTGTCGAGTCCGGGGAAGCGTTGTGCGACGTGTGGAGTCGCCAGGCGGGCGTCTTTGAGCGAAAACACTTGGGGCTTGTCGGGCTTCTCGCCGCTTGTCCAGCTTCGGGTGCTTGGTGGTCGCTGGGCTCGCCCCGGCGCCCTCCTCACCCACCGTAGTTTCGCGCGGCCGCGCGGCCGAGCCCCTGGCGTCGCCAAGTGCGCCTCCGCGCGCTCAGCAGCTGCCCCTGGAAGGCCGACGCGAAGCTGGCCGGAACGCAGGCTACCGCGTACCGCCAGAGCTCCGGGTCCACGGGGTCGCGCAGCTTTCTGGCGGCTCACTGTGGCGTGGTCCACGGGAACGCCAGCACGGCGTCGCGCAGCTGCGGCGGATGTGCGAAGCCACGTGCCGCTGCTGCCGGTACCGCTTTGCCCCACCTCCTGCACGGTGTCGCCCTCTTCGTCGCTGCACGATGGGGATCTGCATGAGCACATGCGGTTTGGCACGGCCACGCGGTGCTTCTTGCTGCTGTCGCGCAGCCCAGCTGGAGCGCAGGCCGATGCGCTCCACGGCGCCAGAGGAGCTGTCGAGGCGGATCCACGGCGACGCCGCGCCGGATGCGCCGCTCGACCCGTGCGATCACGTGCCGGCGATCGAAGGTCGGGCATGACGTCGCGCATGGACCAGCCCAGCGCGGCGCCGCTGGCCATGAGGATAGAAGTAGACCGCAGCGGACGTTCGCGGGGAACCACCTGGATGACGAGCGCGCGCCAGCGCGATGAGCCGCGCCAGCAAACGCGCCACGACCTACTACGAAGGACAGCAGCGTGGAGCAGCCAGCCGTCCGCAACAGCCCCGTGCTGGTCGGCTCGATGACGCCTGAAATCAGGGCCATGAGCGCGAGCAGCATGAGCCGAAGCAAGATAATACTCCGTGGGAATGCCGGGGATGATCTCGCGCAGGCCCGCCACCGGTCGCCCCCCTCGGTGGGTGGCACGAGTTGGGCATGGGCACCTGCAGGTGGTGGTGGGCGCGGGTGGCGGTACAGATGCCGACGACCGGTAGGTTCAGCGTCAGCGGGCGCACCGGCGTCGACCACCAGGGCAGCGGGTGCAGCGACGCTGGCGTCCGGCGGGCCCGCGTCGGCAGCGCTTCGCTGGGCACACCGGCGTCCATGGCCTCGCTGGCTGCCGACGGGGCCGCGAGCGGCGTGGGGGCCCGCGCTGGGATCGGTGGTGTCAGGCTGGGGTGGGTCCTCGGCGGCCTCGCGGTCCGCGTCACTTCGACTCGACGGAAATCGCTCGGCTCGCTGTCGCAGCCTTCCGGAGCGCCCTTCTCGGGCTGTCGCGTCGGCTTCAGCTGGCCGGGCCCTCGTCCCTGCACAGGGCACCCCCGCGTCGCCAGGCTGCGGCGCGTCGTCGCCATGCTGGGCGCGCCGGTGCGTCGGCAGCGTCTGCGCCTCGGTGTTCCGCGCGGGCGCAGCCCCTTCGGGCGGCGGGGTCTGTGCCGACAGCCTGGCGTGACCATGCCGAGCACCGTCCGGAGCAGCGCGATGCAGCGGCCCACCGAGCGCACTCGGCAAGGGGTGAGCGAGCCGCGCACGGTCATCGCACCCAGCCCTTCTCGATGAGCACACGCGCCAGCGCGCCGCCGGTGCCCTCCACGCCGGTAGACCTGACCGTCCATCTCTCTTCGAGGAGCCCAAGTGCGCCAGCCGCGCCAGCTCGGCATGCGCCGTGCCTTAGTCGTTACGGAACAGGTGCGCCTGCCCGCGCGGGTGCATCAGCCCTGGCGTACGCAGTTCTGATGGGGCGTGATCGGCACCTCGTTCGGAAGCCGCGAGCGCCGCATAAGGGCGAGGAGGCGGCACCCCAACCCGCGCGCACCGCTCTCGTCGCTCTGCCCCGCCACGGATGGACGCCAGCCGGAGCTGCGGCGCGTCAGCACGCAGACCACCGCTGGCCGCGTGCAGCTCCTGGAAGTAGTGGTCCATGGGCTCGCGCGGGCGGCTGGCCGAGCGCGCCAACCAAGCCTCGCCGCGCGAGTCCCCGCCCACATCTCGAACGCGGGTGCCGAGCCCGCTGTGGCTGGCGCGGTCCATCTGGCCCCGCGCAACTGCCTCCGCCGAGAGCGGCTCGAGCCGGATGCGGTCAGGAAGGCGTCGGCCAGAGCGCCACTTTTACTGGCGTAGCGGAAGAGGCGCCCCGTCGGCTGCAGCAGCCAGGCGTGTCGGCCGTCGGCGATCACGATGTCCGCAAAGCGGCGCGGCGCCTCAAAGCCGCCCGGCTCCATGCTCAGCAACCAGTGGAC